>NZ_CBCPLU010000003.1:0-5989 GCF_965119495.1 Streptococcus sp. Marseille-Q7156
AATCGTGATACACTTTAAATGTAAATAACGAACGTTCAAATATTTACAAGAAAGATTTAAAAGAAAGTACTAGTTTTTAGCTAGTTTGGTAACAAATATGAATAATAATTTAGTTCAAACAGGATTGTTTGGAAGCAATTCAAAACAATCAGAAGGTTCAATTGTAAACGATCGTCGTACTGCTCCAGTTCTCAGCAACATTTCTACATGCGTCGCAGTAAGTGTTACAGAGCCAAAACCATTTTTCCCAATCGTTGGGTTTGAGAAAAACAGTAATGGTAAAAACGCCCCTGTATTCTCAGAAAAATCAATTGGCTATGAAGTGTTTCTCTCTATGCCTCGAGATGATGGCTCGGTTAAATTGATTAGTCTTGTTGTTCCAAGTTTGGAGATTGCGAACAAGATTCAGTTTAGACATTTGTATCAGTTAGTCAATCCAAGAGGAAATAACAAGTATAAAAGTTATGATGTTATAGAAGTTTGGGCTGAGGATGTCAAAGAAGTTACTTTAAAGTAAAGAGGAAATAGATATGAAAGAAATTTTTAAAGAATTAGATGACTTATCAGCTTTAGACCTTCCTTTGGAACTTCGTAAAGTTTTATCAACATACATAAATTCTGAAGTCCAAGGACGAGTTTCATCTTTTGTTAATTTGAGTTTAGTTTACTCAAACGGTCGTTACACTGATTTCATTCGTGCATACATGTATTTTGAACTCATTCGTCGCAAAATGTTAAAGGAAATGGAAGAAATTTGTAGGTATTTATGATTAGATACAGATTAAATAAAAATACAGGTCATTTAATGCCAACCTTACCAAATTTCGTAACTCTGCTTCAAGTAGTTGGAGCGGGGTTACTATTTGGTGGTGGTATTATTCGATGGCTACTATTTAAAGGAACAGAGATTGGGATTTTTAGAAGTGAAGCACAGCTTGGCTTTCATTTAGAAGTAATTGGAATAGCTGTCTTGCTTTTGACGAATCTTGGGTTATTGATTCGGTTTAGTTTAAATTTATCAAAAATTGGTTCAGTATCTCTATACTATCAGCTAAGGTTGATAGAACGACAGACACACAAAGCATTGTTAGATTCAGTAACTGCGAATCGCAAAGTTGGTAGCAAATTCATAGATGTTAGTAAAGCGCATGCGAGCTTCGAGAAGCTAAGCAGGCGCATCACGGTTAAAATCAAAAAATTAGCTGACCAAACTAATGATGATTTAGAAAAGTTTGCGGAAATGTTATCAGCTTGTCTAGTGGGTAAAAATCGTTCTTTGATTGTTTTAGATTATTGGTTAAGTGAAGATAATACAGAGTTCATTTATTTATTAGATGATATCGTAGAAGCTAAGGCAAGACAGCTGAAGCCTAAACATATCACAGAATTAAAACCAGCTAATGATTTTGAAATAACAGTTGAAGAAGGCTTGACCTTTTCTTTCTTGCGTTCTCCTCAGTTATTATTGGTCGGAAATACAAATAGCTCCAAAACAACGTTTTTAAAATCAATGCTCGCACAAGTATTTATGTTCAATGAAGATGTTGATTTAACAATATTAGATGTAAAATCTGAGTTCAGCTCATGGGATTTTCTACCAGCTGGGTCTATTTTATCGGACAGTGAAGAGATTTTAGCATATTTTGAAGAATTGTTGGAATTAGTTATTAAACGTGAAAAAGAAATTGCAAAATTGTCAGCACGTGATGATATTACTGGCGCAACTTTTGTCAATTTCGGTAAAGAGATGAAGCTGAAGCTGTGTATTATCGAAGAATATTCTGCGATGTTATCAAGTATAACTGATACTAAAATGAGAAAAAGGGTTCAAGATTTGGTCTTGTCTATCGTATCTCGTTCTCGTTCGAGTGGTGTCTATATCTGTATCTGTATGCAACAACCAAGGTCAGAACTTTTAAGTACAGCGATACGAGATAATTTAGGTGTTCGTATTTGTTTATCAAATGGCGCTATAACAGATGAATTAGCTCGAATGGTCTTTGGAGAAACTGACAATATTGATAATCATGCGCCCAGGTTTTCTGGGTATATCATGACTACTGATGGACAATTCAGTAAACCCAGAAAGTTCTGGAATATCAATCTACACGAACACGGTTTGGAAAATATTAGTACATTTAAACGAGCGTTTTTATACGGTCAACGATTAAGAAAAAAGCGTAAATAATGGGGTATAGCATTCATGGGGGTCTAGTAATGACCCCCATCCCACCCCCTGTGGGTTAACTATAAAATAATTAAAAGGAGTTATGTTATATGATTCAATGTGACGTTGATGAAATTTCATTCGTATTTTTACCAGATTTTAATGAAATGATGTCTGATTATGAAGCATTTGCTTCAACTATCTGTTTAAAAATTGATGAATTATTGGAATTAGAAAAGTACACGGTTAACTATAAGTTAAATGAAAAAGGATTTTCAGGCTACAATTATATTATTAATTTTGATGAATTTGAAATCTTGTTATGTTTTAACACTGACAGCCCAAGGATGGGAATTTTTCTCAAATTCTCGGGTCAAGGTTTAAAACACTATATGAAACGACGTGAAGAAGATAATCAAAAAATTTCGTATCGTCAATTAGTGCAAAAATTTTTTGAATTAGAAAATTATTTTAGTGGTAGTTGTAGAGTTTCAAAAATTGATTTTGCGATTGATTTTATAGATGAAGGTTTGAAAGTGAATCAGATTCATCAGGAGTTAAACAAGTCAACAATAAAATCAAAATACATTGACAGTTTTACAAATACAATTAAATTGAGAAAAAATCAGTCAAATATCAGTACGTTCAATACAAACAATAGAGTAGAAACAATTTATGTTGGTAGCAAAGCAAACAAGGGAAATTCTCTACTTCTGCGCATCTATGATAAAAAACTGGAACAGGAGAAAAAGAAAGGTATCTATTATGACGAAGCCCTAAAATGTCAAGATTGGGTGCGATTTGAAATGTCAATCAGACAAGCTTACGCTAACCAAACTGGTTTAGATATTTTAAAATGTCGGAATGATAAAGAGTTGTCAAGCCTCATTTTTCAACGATTTACTGACAAGTATTTATTTTTCAAAAATGATGAATTATGGGATATTTCAAAGGTTATGCTGGAATACGTTTCGACTGATTTTGATTTATTGAGGTCAAAACCAAGGCGGAAGAATAACTTATTATCTACTTACATTTATTTGTTAAAAAATAGTGGTTTAGAATCGTTTCTATACAAGATTCAAAAAATCTATGGCGAGGAAGCAATTCAGGAATTTTTCAAGCATGTTTTGATTCATTTCAAAACAAAGTACAAACCTACGCCTGATACAATCATCTTTTTAAATAATAAAAAAGATGAACTAAAGAAAGAAAAAAAGCCGTGGCAGGTATTCAAGTAAGACGAAGGAAGGAATTTTATATGATGGATAAAATCTTAATTAAAATAGAAAATTTAGAAGTACAGTTGCCTACTTCTCATATTATCGTTGAGAAAGATGAATATCTTGACTTAAAAAACAAGGCATCACAAGGGCAATATATGAGCTTATCTGAGGTTTTAGAGATGATTTCAGTATCTCGACCGTGGTTATTAGAAAATGTCCTCTATCGGTCTGATATTCGCTCAAAAATTGATATTGATAAAAATAAAGATGGTTTTGTAAAGTATCCTCAAAATCAGGGCGGTAGATATATCTTCTTAGCTTCTAAAACAAGAACATTTTTTGAACAGTATTTTTCAGAATTATTAAAAGAGAAATGATATAATAGCCAAGATAATATCTTGGTTATTGTCTTTTTAGAAAGAGGTAATCATGTCAGTTTCATACAGAAAAAGAGGTAAAAAGAATTTATGGGATTATAGAATATTTGATAAAAATAAAAAGGTAGTGGCTTCAAATTCAGGATTCAAGACAAAAAAAGAAGCTGAAATTGAAGCACTCGCTCTTGAACTCAAATTGATAAACGGCGCAATAATTGATAAAAATATTACATTCTATGCCCTTTGGAAAAAGTGGTTAGAATTAACAGTTAAACCACTCGGAAAAGCGGACTCTACATTTAATAAACATTTATTGCGTGGTAAGTTTATCAAAGAATATTTCAAAGACAAACCAGCTTTGAAAATTAAAGCAAGCGAATATCAAGGTTTTATAAACAAGTACGCTGAAACAAATTGTCGTGACAATGTTAGTAGAATGAATGCTGAAATTAGAAATGTGATTGTATTTGCGAAACGAGATAAGCTTAATATAGAAGATTTTACTGAAGGTGTCATTATTTCAGGTCGTCCTCCTAAAAAAAGAAGAGATGAAAAATATATTCATAGCTTTGATGACTATCAAAAACTAGTAACATATTTAGAAAACAATCTTGATTTAACAACTTCAATTGTACCGTATCTTTTACTAATTCAACTAAAAACAGGAATGCGTGCAGGAGAGGTTGCAGGTCTCACATGGGATTGTGTGTTGTGGCAAAGTTCAGAAATCAAAACTTATAGACGATATGATACAGCTAGAAAACGATGGGCAAACCCAAAAACAGAAGAATCAATCCGTACAATTCCTGTTGATAATGATACTTTAACTATTCTAAAAAAATTAAAACAAGAACAAACTGTATTCATTGAAAACGGTACAATCACAAATAACGAAAATATGATTTTAGTAGATTTGAATTATAAGATTGTAACAAATGCAGGAATAAATAAGCATCTAAAACAAATTTTAAAAGATTTGAAAATTTATCCTCAAACTATGACAAGCACAGGTCTGAGACACACGTATTGTTCAACAATGTTAGCAATGGGTGTTGATATTTGGGCAGTCTCAAAATTAATGGGGCATCGAGATATTAAGCAAATAACTGAAACTTACGGCCATCTGATAAAGGAAAAAGCAGATATTGAAAATAACAAAGTTCGTGCTGTTTTGACGAGTTTAGTTAAGAAATAGAATTATTGACCAAAAGTTGACCAAATCAAAAAGGAACGCCGATTTATCAACGTTCCTTAACTCTATACTATACCGGCGGCCGGGGTCGAACCGGCACGTCCTTGCGGACACTGGATTTTGAGTCCAGCGCGTCTGCCAATTCCGCCACGCCGGCAAATAGTAACTGGGGTAGCTGGATTCGAACCAACGCATGAGGGAGTCAAAGTCCCTTGCCTTACCGCTTGGCTATACCCCAATAATATAAAATAAAATAGGCGAGTGATGGGGATCGAACCCACGCATGCCAGAGCCACAATCTGGTGTGTTAACCACTTCACCACACCCGCCATAATTCTATTAACACGGGCAGTAGGAATTGAACCCACACTGAAGGTTTTGGAGACCTTAGTTCTACCTTTAAACTATGCCCGTAAAATGGAAGGGGAGGGATTCGAACCCCCGAACCCGAAGGAGCGGATTTACAGTCCGCCGCGTTTAGCCTCTTCGCTACCCTTCCAAAATATATAAATGGCGCGAGACGGAATCGAACCGCCGACACATGGAGCTTCAATCCATTGCTCTACCAACTGAGCTACCGAGCCTTATTGCGGGAGCAGGATTTGAACCTACGACCTTCGGGTTATGAGCCCGACGAGCTACCGAGCTGCTCCATCCCGCGTTAATAAAAAAGGAGGATGTGGGATTCGAACCCACGCACGCTTTTACACGCCTGACGGTTTTCAAGACCGTTCCCTTCAGCCGGACTTGGGTAATCCTCCAAAATAGTTTATACGGGAACAAACCCGTGTCCTATTAGTGAAAAGATAATATTTCAATTCTCTAGTAATGGACTAAACACTATGGGCACGAGTGGACTCGAACCACCGACCTCACGCTTATCAGGCGTGCGCTCTAACCACCTGAGCTACGCGCCCAAGTTAAAAACTTGGTACAAAGAACAAAGTTCAAAGCGGGTGACGAGAATCGAACTCGCGACAACAGCTTGGAAGGCTGTAGTTTTACCACTAAACTACACCCGCTTAAA
>NZ_CBCPLU010000004.1:0-4935 GCF_965119495.1 Streptococcus sp. Marseille-Q7156
AAAAAACAATAAATCTGTCAGTGACAGAAATGAGTGAGAACTCAAACTTTTAATGAGAGTTTGATCCTGGCTCAGGACGAACGCTGGCGGCGTGCCTAATACATGCAAGTAGAACGCTGAAGGAGGAGCTTGCTTCTCTGGATGAGTTGCGAACGGGTGAGTAACGCGTAGGTAACCTGCCTGGTAGCGGGGGATAACTATTGGAAACGATAGCTAATACCGCATAACAGTAGATGTTGCATGACATTTGCTTAAAAGGTGCAATTGCATCACTACCAGATGGACCTGCGTTGTATTAGCTAGTTGGTGGGGTAACGGCTCACCAAGGCGACGATACATAGCCGACCTGAGAGGGTGATCGGCCACACTGGGACTGAGACACGGCCCAGACTCCTACGGGAGGCAGCAGTAGGGAATCTTCGGCAATGGACGGAAGTCTGACCGAGCAACGCCGCGTGAGTGAAGAAGGTTTTCGGATCGTAAAGCTCTGTTGTAAGAGAAGAACGAGTGTGAGAGTGGAAAGTTCACACTGTGACGGTATCTTACCAGAAAGGGACGGCTAACTACGTGCCAGCAGCCGCGGTAATACGTAGGTCCCGAGCGTTGTCCGGATTTATTGGGCGTAAAGCGAGCGCAGGCGGTTAGATAAGTCTGAAGTTAAAGGCTGTGGCTTAACCATAGTACGCTTTGGAAACTGTTTAACTTGAGTGCAAGAGGGGAGAGTGGAATTCCATGTGTAGCGGTGAAATGCGTAGATATATGGAGGAACACCGGTGGCGAAAGCGGCTCTCTGGCTTGTAACTGACGCTGAGGCTCGAAAGCGTGGGGAGCAAACAGGATTAGATACCCTGGTAGTCCACGCCGTAAACGATGAGTGCTAGGTGTTAGACCCTTTCCGGGGTTTAGTGCCGCAGCTAACGCATTAAGCACTCCGCCTGGGGAGTACGACCGCAAGGTTGAAACTCAAAGGAATTGACGGGGGCCCGCACAAGCGGTGGAGCATGTGGTTTAATTCGAAGCAACGCGAAGAACCTTACCAGGTCTTGACATCCCTCTGACCGCTCTAGAGATAGAGTTTTCCTTCGGGACAGAGGTGACAGGTGGTGCATGGTTGTCGTCAGCTCGTGTCGTGAGATGTTGGGTTAAGTCCCGCAACGAGCGCAACCCCTATTGTTAGTTGCCATCATTCAGTTGGGCACTCTAGCGAGACTGCCGGTAATAAACCGGAGGAAGGTGGGGATGACGTCAAATCATCATGCCCCTTATGACCTGGGCTACACACGTGCTACAATGGCTGGTACAACGAGTCGCAAGCCGGTGACGGCAAGCTAATCTCTTAAAGCCAGTCTCAGTTCGGATTGTAGGCTGCAACTCGCCTACATGAAGTCGGAATCGCTAGTAATCGCGGATCAGCACGCCGCGGTGAATACGTTCCCGGGCCTTGTACACACCGCCCGTCACACCACGAGAGTTTGTAACACCCGAAGTCGGTGAGGTAACCGTAAGGAGCCAGCCGCCTAAGGTGGGATAGATGATTGGGGTGAAGTCGTAACAAGGTAGCCGTATCGGAAGGTGCGGCTGGATCACCTCCTTTCTAAGGATAAGGAACTGCGCATTGGTCTTGTTTAGTCTTGAGAGGTCTTGTGGGGCCTTAGCTCAGCTGGGAGAGCGCCTGCTTTGCACGCAGGAGGTCAGCGGTTCGATCCCGCTAGGCTCCATTGGTGAGAGATCACCAAGTAATGCACATTGAAAATTGAATATCTATATCAAATAGTAACAAGAAAATAAACCGAAAACGCTGTAGTATTAATAAGAGTTTATGACTGAAAGGTCAAAAATAAGGTTAAGTTAATAAGGGCGCACGGTGGATGCCTTGGCACTAGGAGCCGAAGAAGGACGTGACAAACGACGACATGCCTTGGGTAGCTGTAAGTAAGCGATGATCCAGGGATTTCCGAATGGGGGAACCCAACAGGTACTACCTGTTACCCGCATCTGTTAAGGATGTGAGGAGGAAGACGCAGTGAACTGAAACATCTAAGTAGCTGCAGGAAGAGAAAGCAAAAGCGATTGCCTTAGTAGCGGCGAGCGAAACGGCAGGAGGGCAAACCGAAGAGTTTACTCTTCGGGGTTGTAGGACTGCAATGTGGACTCAAAGATTATAGAAGAATGATTTGGGAAGATCAGCCAAAGAGAGTAATAGCCTCGTATTTAAAATAGTCTTTGTACCTAGCAGTATCCTGAGTACGGCGGGACACGAGAAATCCCGTCGGAATCTGGGAGGACCATCTCCCAACCCTAAATACTCCCTAGTGACCGATAGTGAACCAGTACCGTGAGGGAAAGGTGAAAAGCACCCCGGGAGGGGAGTGAAATAGAACCTGAAACCGTGTGCCTACAACAAGTTCGAGCCCGTTAATGGGTGAGAGCGTGCCTTTTGTAGAATGAACCGGCGAGTTACGTTATGATGCGAGGTTAAGTTGAAGAGACGGAGCCGTAGGGAAACCGAGTCTGAATAGGGCGGATTAGTATCATGACGTAGACCCGAAACCATGTGACCTACCCATGAGCAGGTTGAAGGTGCGGTAAGACGCACTGGAGGACCGAACCAGGGCACGTTGAAAAGTGCTTGGATGACTTGTGGGTAGCGGAGAAATTCCAAACGAACTTGGAGATAGCTGGTTCTCTCCGAAATAGCTTTAGGGCTAGCGTCGACATTAAGATTCTTGGAGGTAGAGCACTGTTTGGGTGAGGGGTCCATCCCGGATTACCAATCTCAGATAAACTCCGAATGCCAATGAATTATGGTCGGCAGTCAGACTGCGAGTGCTAAGATCCGTAGTCGAAAGGGAAACAGCCCAGACCACCAGCTAAGGTCCCAAAATAATTGTTAAGTGGAAAAGGATGTGGGGTTGCACAGACAACTAGGATGTTAGCTTAGAAGCAGCTATTCATTCAAAGAGTGCGTAATAGCTCACTAGTCGAGTGACCCTGCGCCGAAAATGTACCGGGGCTAAAACAATTTACCGAAGCTGTGGATACCTTTATAGGTATGGTAGGAGAGCGTTCTATGTGTGAAGAAGGTGTACCGTGAGGAGTGCTGGAACGCATAGAAGTGAGAATGCCGGTATGAGTAGCGAAAGACAGGTGAGAATCCTGTCCACCGTAAGACTAAGGTTTCCAGGGGAAGGCTCGTCCGCCCTGGGTTAGTCGGGACCTAAGGAGAGACCGAAAGGTGTATCCGATGGACAACAGGTTGATATTCCTGTACTAGAGTATGTAGTGATGGAGGGACGCAGTAGGCTAACTAAAGCAGACGATTGGAAGAGTCTGTCTAAGCAGTGAGGTGTGATATGAGTTAAATGCTTATATCTATAACATTGAGCTGTGATGGGGAGCGAAGTTTAGTAGCGAAGTTAGTGACGTCACACTGCCAAGAAAAGCTTCTAGCGTTTAAACATACTCTACCCGTACCGCAAACCGACACAGGTAGTCGAGGCGAGTAGCCTCAGGTGAGCGAGAGAACTCTCGTTAAGGAACTCGGCAAAATGACCCCGTAACTTCGGGAGAAGGGGTGCTGACTTTAAGTCAGCCGCAGTGAATAGGCCCAAGCAACTGTTTATCAAAAACACAGCTCTCTGCTAAATCGTAAGATGATGTATAGGGGGTGACGCCTGCCCGGTGCTGGAAGGTTAAGAGGAGTGCTTAGCGCAAGCGAAGGTATGAATTGAAGCCCCAGTAAACGGCGGCCGTAACTATAACGGTCCTAAGGTAGCGAAATTCCTTGTCGGGTAAGTTCCGACCCGCACGAAAGGCGTAATGATTTGGGCACTGTCTCAACGAGAGACTCGGTGAAATTTTAGTACCTGTGAAGATGCAGGTTACCCGCGACAGGACGGAAAGACCCCATGGAGCTTTACTGCAGTTTGATATTGAGTGTCTGTACCACATGTACAGGATAGGTAGGAGTCTATGAGATCGGGACGCCAGTTTCGAAGGAGACGTTGTTGGGATACTACCCTTGTGTTATGGCCACTCTAACCCGGATAGGTGATCCCTATCGGAGACAGTGTCTGACGGGCAGTTTGACTGGGGCGGTCGCCTCCTAAAAGGTAACGGAGGCGCCCAAAGGTTCCCTCAGAATGGTTGGAAATCATTCGCAGAGTGTAAAGGTATAAGGGAGCTTGACTGCGAGAGCTACAACTCGAGCAGGGACGAAAGTCGGGCTTAGTGATCCGGTGGTTCCGTATGGAAGGGCCATCGCTCAACGGATAAAAGCTACCCTGGGGATAACAGGCTTATCTCCCCCAAGAGTTCACATCGACGGGGAGGTTTGGCACCTCGATGTCGGCTCGTCGCATCCTGGGGCTGTAGTCGGTCCCAAGGGTTGGGCTGTTCGCCCATTAAAGCGGCACGCGAGCTGGGTTCAGAACGTCGTGAGACAGTTCGGTCCCTATCCGTCGCGGGCGTAGGAAATTTGAGAGGATCTGCTCCTAGTACGAGAGGACCAGAGTGGACTTACCGCTGGTGTACCAGTTGTCTTGCCAAAGGCATCGCTGGGTAGCTATGTAGGGAAGGGATAAACGCTGAAAGCATCTAAGTGTGAAACCCACCTCAAGATGAGATTTCCCATGATTTTATATCAGTAAGAGCCCTGAGAGATGATCAGGTAGATAGGTTAGAAGTGGAAGTGTGGCGACACATGTAGCGGACTAATACTAATAGCTCGAGGACTTATCCAAAGTAACTGAGAATATGAAAGCGAGAGGTTTTCTTGGTTTGAATAGATATTCAATTTTGAGTAGGTATTACTCAGAGTTAAGTGACGATAGCCTAGGAGATACACCTGTACCCATGCCGAACACAGAAGTTAAGCCCTAGAACGCCGGAAGTAGTTGGGGGTTGCCCCCTGTGAGATATGGAAGTCGCTTAGCT
>NZ_CBCPLU010000005.1:0-4426 GCF_965119495.1 Streptococcus sp. Marseille-Q7156
GAGCTATAACATAGTAAAACAAGCCGATGTAAACGGTCAAATTAAAGGCTATACTTTGTACATCGGTTCTCAATCAAATTCTTCAACTGGCTCATATATGCTAAGAGCCTATGATAAATATGCACAGTATCAATATAAAAACCAGATACCCCCTCGAGAAGCGATTGAAACGGGCATTTGGCAGCGATATGAAATATCGTATACCAAGAAAAAGGCTCGTAAAATCGTTGATTTAATGACCGAAGACGGTCAAACCATTGGGTCGGTTTTTATGGATACTATGCGAGATATCGTCGAATTTTTAGAACCAACCAAAACGCAAGCAAAGGAAATACAGCAGAATAAAAACCGCTGGAAAGTTTGCTTATGGTGGGAAAACTTTTTAGACGGGGCTTGTAAGGTTGATTTAGGTAACCCAGAAAAAGATTTAGATTTAGGTCGTTTGCTTCAATGGTTGCGTGTTTCAGTTGTTCCGTCATTGAAAATGCTTGAAGAGTTGGGCGAGGAAAAGGGATTTGATATTTATCAAATCATCAAGAAAATTGAGGTCGATGAGTATTCGAAAAAACAAAATCGTTTGTTGAACAATGCGAAAAAAATCGATAAATCGCAAATCAATTTATACCTCCAAAAATTTGAGGAGGGGGGATTGTAATGGCAGTCATCTACAAAAAGAACGCTCAGAACGTGTACAAAATACCGCTATACCGATTTTTTTGGTTCTGGTGGCTGTTAGTTGTATCTTTAGCTGTTTTGTCTTCAATAATTGGTATTGTTGTATCGATTAAAGCTGTTCAGTTTGCTCTTTGGTCGCTTGTGTTCGTTTTGATGATTGTACGAGCGTATTCACTGATGAAGTCAGTGATCAACGCGAAGTCAATCAAAACGTACATCACGCAAAAAGGAGCAGAACGAGCTATCACAAAGAGCCTACTCGCAACAATGTCAGTCAATCAACTGCGCGATACTCCACACATCGCTGTTCCGAGAGTGAGGGTAGGCGCAAGCCTACCCTCTCACGTAAAAGTGACCGTGGAAAAGCTCCCAGGGATGTATGATATCGAAAAATTGACCGAGGATATAAACTCCAGTTTTCGTGGAAAATTGGGAGCTTATGCAGTCGTTTCAAGTAGAATAACTGACGACGGTCTGTACTATAAATTTGTCTTAGAAGATAAAGGCTCAGATAAAACATGGCGACCAAAGAGCCTTGAAGAGATGAAGCAGAAGAGCCATGAAATCAAATTACAGAATGATTTGATTATAAATCTTGCTGATAAACCGCATATAATCGCTTGGGGCAAGTCTGGGAGTGGTAAAAGTAGTTTGCTTTTCTCAATGATTTTACAACTGTTTATGAGCGGTTCTGAGGTGTATTTTATCGACCCTAAGAGCGAGTTTTCAGCCTTTCAAGAGTTCTATTCGTCGGCTCGTATTCAAGAAGATACTGAAGCGATTTTGGAACTATTGAGACATGTTTGCGATGAGCTGAAAAGACGACAAAAAATCGTCGCTAAAGCTGTCAAAAAACAGCAAAAAATCGGCTTGCGTGGTTATGATATCGGTTTGACTCCGATTGTCGTCGTCGCTGATGAAATCGGCTCGGCTGTCGCGAGTATGGACAGCAAGCAGAAAAAAGAGTTTTTGGCTCTGCTCACTCAAATAGTGCAAAAAGGGCGGTCTGTATCTGTTTTTTGTATCGTCGCGACACAAAGTCCGAAAACTGATACCACGCTTTCAAGTGACATTAGAAGTCAGTTTGCGACCAAAATATTATTAGGTTCTGCGAATGCAGAAACGCAACGCATGGCATTTGATGGCGAGGTCGCAACAAAGGGCGGAGTTGAACGCTTTAAAGGATTTTATATCTCTGACGGTAAGACAGACGAAACCCCGCTTTCTTTTGCTGTGACTGATTTGCATACACATCATCTAAATGACCTTAAATGCTTCGAGCGAGCGTATAAAATGGGAAGCAGATAATAAAAATTATCTGCTTCTTTTGTGTTATAATGTGTTATTTTGTGTTATTATTGTATTATAAAATAATAGGTGGTGTATTATGAGTGAAAAAATGACTGTGTTGAATATTCGCATGAGTGCAGATGAAAAACGTGAAATAAAGGAACGTGCTGAACTTTCTGGGCAGACTGTTAGCTCTTATGCTCGCGATTTATTGTTTTCTACTGATAATACAAAAGATGAAAAAAATAATACAAATATAATACAAGAAAAAGATGAGCGTATTTCTGATTTGAAAGAACAGCTAGAAGACTACAAGAAACAAATTGAACAGCTCCATACCATTATTTTAGCAACGCAGAAAGACAATCAACTACTTTTAGAACAAAGTAAAAAAAGTTGGTGGCAATTTTGGAAGTAAAAAAGCAAGATCATATAATCTTGCTTTTTTATAATTCATTGTTATATACTTCTACCAAAATTTCATGATTTTTTTTCGTATTGAAAAATTCGGGGTTAATCATATACGTGCGACCAACAAATTTTGTTTTTTTCATTAAGTTAGATTTTTCTAATTTATTGATGGCTCGTGTGATTGACCTTGTTGTCGTGTTTAATTTTACTGCTAAAATTTCGTTTTTATTTAGTCGAACTAAATTTGTAGTGTCGATTTGTGAAAGTAAATATAATAAAAGTTGATACTCAATTTTTGTTAATTCAAAATTTAATATTTCTTCTATATGATGCGCTTTAATTTGTATAGTTGTATTTTTCCCCATAATTTCACCTCTGGGTCAATTTTATCAAAAAAAGACATTAATGTCTACTAAAAACGATAAAAAAGTTTATTTAAATGGATTTGATATTGACTTTTATTTTTAGCTATGATATACTTAAAGCATGAAGATATAGAAAGTAGGTGAGATTATGAACGACGAAGAGATTGAAAAATTTGTTTTGGATTTTATTGACGATGAAAAAATCACACAAGATTTTGTTGAAGCCGTCAATGAATTGCAAGCAGATTTAGACTCTGACGGAGGAAATATTGCTCCTCCAGAAATCACTCCGTCTCATTTGAAGCTTTGATTTTTTAGATTGTTTTTCGTCGGCACAATCGAAAAAGCATACTGATCTAAGCGGCAGCGTCAAGGAGAAAAGACGAAGTCGTACCTTGCGCAACGTTATCAGTATGCTAGATTGTGACAGCCGAACGAAATACAATCTAAAAAGCAACTGTTTTTCAGAGGCCGAGTCCAGCGTCGTACGCTGGTCGGGTTTGGGCGGAAGCCCAAAAGAAACATCTTTACATCTTAAAATAAATGATGTAAAATAAAAGTATCTTCTCGTCTTCGAACAACGAGAAGATACAAAAAAGTCTTACCTAGACCTGGCAGTCAACTCAGTAAGACTCTCACTTTTTTTCGAACAAGACCATTATACCAAAAAAGGCCTCAGTGGGTCAAGTAGGGTGGTTAAATAAAAATTTGAGTGTCTTTTCTAAAGTGTTTGCAGGTCGTGGTAAGCGACTAACATTTTAGAAAGGACATTTTTTGCATGTCACAACTCGAAAAATTGAAAGCTCTGCAAGAAAGCAAGAGCAAAACCGCAAACTTAACTTTGTTTAGTAACGTCGTTGTAATCGACGTCGGTATTAAACCAACTCAGCATTTTCCAAAATTGAAGGATGATTTGGGAAACAAAATCAAAGACGAAAATGGTAAGGATAAGCGTTCCGAAACTTCGGACGGTTATACTTATACCTTTACCGAATTTGGCACCGGAAAAATGGTTAAAGTAGTTCTTCCGGAAGAGCAAAGATTTGAGCTTTTGGGCTCGTATGTCGTCGTTGGTTTTGGTTACGATATCAAGCAAGCCAATATGATTTTTATTGAGCAAAAAGCGAAAATTGCTGAATATCGCTAATCTCGGGACCGCTGGAGCATCGCTCCAGCGGGTAGACCCCGAACACTAATCAGGGGGTCTACAAATACAGGAATTGAGGCACAAATATGGATAAAAACCCTTATAAATCAATGGTTTACAAGGTCGATTGGTTCTCTTTTACAGTATCTGATACTTTTGACGGTGGAGAGAACGGAAAAGACTTTGTTTTACTTAAAAATCTTGGTTATGATATCAATGATTTTGAAGCAGTTTCGGGACGATACTTTTATAATAGCGGAATTTCTCTCGGTAGGTATGTAAATATCTATTATAACGATTATGACAAGGATTTAATGAGAAATACGTCAAATAGTCGAAACTATGTATTTACTGGTCAAGGCTGTACTGATTTAGCTCAAAAAATTGAAAATGATTGGATTTCTCTTTTTAAAGTGCTGAAACAATTAGATGTCAAAATCACGCGTTTAGATATTGCTCTAGATGATTATAATGCAGTCGTTAGTTTTGATAAAATGGAGCGAAAACTAAAACTCGGCCATTATCGTTCATCAAAAAA
>NZ_CBCPLU010000006.1:0-3308 GCF_965119495.1 Streptococcus sp. Marseille-Q7156
GTAACAATTAATATTTTAAACAATATATCAAACATCAATAACTAGAATACTTGCATCATCTTTCTTTCCATAGATTGGATCAATAGCAGAAGAATTAAATCTCATCTTAATTAACTCTTCAAAAGTTTTATTTTGATTATTTTGATAGAATTCATAAAAGCCATCGCTCATTAAAACAATTTGTTCACTAGTAACATCTATTTGATTAATAATAGCATGGTCTAAAAATCTCTCATCCAACGAACCTATCCAGTACCCACTTGGTTGATTAGATAATTTTCTGATTTTTTGTAAAATAATTTTTTTATTTAAAACACTATTTGTACCAATTGAGTCTTTTATCTCATTTTTCCCTTTTTCAAATAAGATATCTACTCTATGATCAGTTATTTCCATTTCGTTTACTAACATGACGCAGTCACCTAGCATCATATACTCCAACTTTTTTTCTGAAAGTTTAGCAAATATAAAAGCAAATGTTGGTAAGCGATAATACTCTGTTAATTCATATGAGTTTAAACCGATTTCATCTTTAACCTCGAGTAAAGCAGTTTCAAATATTTGTTTAAGAGTTTTTGATTCTTTACAATTAACCGACAAACTTTCTGATAAAATATGTACAACTTCTGAGACTGAATAACCTATCTCCTCTTTAGAATTATATAAATCTGTAGCTCCATCAATAATCCAAAAATACTGATTTTGTGAACCTACAGCATCCTCATTTTCTACGGAACTTCCTTGTATCGAACAAATTTTATTTATCTTTACCATAATACTTCAACCCTTTTAGTGTCAAAAGTAAACCAATTCCTGTCACTGTTAAGAATAGTTCCATAATCTTGTTCGAACCAGTCTTTGGTAATTTTTGTTTTACCTCTACTATTTCTTTAGATTTATTAATATGATTTTCAGTTTCTCTGACATCTCCAACTATTTTATGGTTCACTTCTTCTATCTTATTATCTTGTTTATTGTCGATCTTGTCATTAATTTGTCTATTATCTTTACTTGAGTTAAACTCTCCTTTCTTCTGGTTACTATCAATTACATTATTTGAATTAGATTGTTTTTCATGCACATATGAACTTGTTTTAAATTTTTCCTCTTTGTTTTTTTCTTTTTCGTTTTTATCACTTAAGTTATTTGTTACAATTTTGTAAAGCCCATTCTCCGTTACAATATTGAAATTACCATCGCTATCACGTATAACTGGTTCTTTCCCATTTGCATTAGATTTGATGAATGATATATACTTACCGGATAAATTATAAAATTGGTTATTTAAAACGGTTATTTTACCCTTTGAATCCTCAATAACAATTCCTTCTTTACCACCGAATATACTATTCTCTGAGACTACTAAATTATCACTAACTCGTAATAATTCAATATTTGGTTGTTCTGTTTCCTTAGAATTATTAATAATTACATTTTTTGTTACAGTAATATCTGATACTTTTCCTAAATATTCTGCACTATCTTTTGCTACTCTAATAGCCTTTGTTTTAGGATCAGAAATATAAAATGTATTTTCAGTAATAACGACTTTCTTATTTAAATCAAGTTCATCTTTTACATTTTTATAACTAAAAGCATTTATTAAGGCTGCACCATTTTCTCTATAATGTACACTTTCTCCTTTTACTTTCTTATCAAATCTATTTCCTTTAATTAAAATATCAGTAAATCCTGTAAAACGTACACCAGAATACATCATGTTATCAAAATGATTATTTAAAATTTTAATATTAGAGGGGTTCTGTGTCGACAATGTTTGATAGTGTGTACCAATTGCTGTTACTAATTCTCCAGATTTATCACTTTTACCAAAATATGAATTTTGAATAGTAACATTTTCAGATTTTTTCCCATCATCATTCAAAGCATAAGGAAAACCTTTTCTAGTCAATGGTTCAATCTGAATACTCTCCTTACTTATAATTTGCCCATCTTTCATAGTTTTAGGTAAAGCTTGACCAAGAAAACGAGAATTATCGACTAATACATTTTTCGAACCTGCAATTTGAATAGCATGCCCTTGATAACTATCCTTGAATGTTACATTTTTTATAGTTACGTTATTTGAATTCCCAATAGCAAATGCACCTGAAGAATTTATAAGTGGTAGATTTTTTGCTTTAGTTCCTTCTTCATTCAAAGCACCGTTCATATCAATAGTACCACCAGAATAACTAATATCTTCTGTTGGGCCCCATTCTACTTGCGCACCATCATCCGTAAATAAACCTGTCATAAAAACAATGGAAGGGTGATTCTTAATATTTATACCATTTAGAATTGTAGCTTTCTCATTCAATTCTAAGTGTGTATGACTTTTTAAAAAAACAATTTCTTTTACTAAATAAGTTCCTTCAGGAAAATATACATTTCCTCCACCTAGTCCTTTAGCTGCAGCATCTATTGTATCTTGAATTGCTTGACGATCATCATTAACCCCGTCACCTATTGCTCCATAATCTTTAACATTCAAAGCTACGTGTTCGTTCAGATTAGTACTTAAAATAGTATTCACTTCCATCCCAGAGATGTTACCAATCATAGTATCATTTGTTATATCAGGTTTATTTTGATTAATACTCACTCCTCCATTATTATCAGTACTTAAACTTGAATTGTTATCAAGACTGAGAGTATCAGAATGGGGTTCCGCAGATAATGATGTAGATGTGCTACTCAACAAAGAGTTCATTTGCATATTATCTTTAGACGAAGAAGTTTCACCAACTACTTCATTAGCTAAAACACTTTGTGTTCCAATAAATAAAACCGCTAAGAGAACTGAGCAAACTCCCACCTTAGACTTACGAATAGAGAAAACCTCATTTTGTTGAAAAGATTTCATATTAGCCTCCAATTAAAAATATTATGTCCTAATTTAATATTCATATAAATTCCATACCAGAAAATGACACCGCTGTCATTTTCTTTATAATATATTTTTAAATCAAAATTGTCAAGGAATAACACAATAAAATATCAAAATTGTGAAAGCGTGACCATTTATATATCTAACCATACTTCTAATAATTCTTTAACCTTCCATTCAAAAGTGATTACTATCTTTCTTAGCTTGAACATAAAAATATCCTATTCACTGTATTTAAAGCATGTTGATATCTCATAAAATACTAATTTATAAATACAAGAACAAATATCTTGTCATGCAAGCATTCACCAGGTATATTTACATGAATATCGTTCATATAGCGGATTGAAATCAAAACAATACAATATATTTCTTAAATAGATTTTCTATAAAAGCTAGATTCAAGCTCTATAAAAAT
>NZ_CBCPLU010000007.1:0-1824 GCF_965119495.1 Streptococcus sp. Marseille-Q7156
CAATCAGAACAAAAAAATATTCTGATTTGACAATGTTTAATATTTTTAGTATCATTCAATCAGAACGAAAAAATGTTCCGACTGAAAAAGAAAGAGATAAAATATGTATACTATTTCAGAATTATTACCACCAGCTGTTGAAGGTCAAAAAGCATTTATTTTGGATCATGGGAAAATAGAAGATGATGGTCAATTGAAATATGCAGATGATGCAACTAGTTATGGATGGAATATTCATCAATATGGGAAATTAAAGATGGGAGCTGTTGTATTAAACCGCCATCCAGGTAAAATTACTAAAGATCGTAAATGGGAAATTTACGGGGGAGGTTATGTCGAGAGCATTTCCGAACCAGATGAGGACGGTAATGTTATTGCAGTAATTTCACATGCTTTCAAGATAGAACCTCCAATTAGACAGGGAGATTCTTTTATTGAAAATTACGAATGGAAAACACCGAGTAAGAAAAAACGAAAAAAAACAAATTCATGGTTGCATTTTTGGGATCAATACGGAATGAATGAAATCTCATATGAAGACTTTGTAGCACTAATGGAAGATCGTCTAATTATTTCTATTGATTCTATTGAATCTATCTATCGCACGTCAGTTAATCCTGATTTTACAGCTGCTGAATGCAAAGAATTTGAAAATGTAGAGGATTTTACAGTACTTATTGATGAAGATGGACCTAGACGTTCAACCAAACCTAAGAAACATAAATTTACTGGGCGTAAAATTGATTGGGAACTTGAAAATAAATCAAAACAGAGGACTGGTGTGGCAGGTGAAGAAATCGTCTTTGATTTACTATGTAAGGAAGCCGAGGAGAAGGGGTTGAAACTACCTGAACATGTATCAAAAACAAAAGGTGATGGTCTTGGTTATGACATTTGTTTTTGGGATGAAAATGGAGAAGAAGTCCATATTGAAGTGAAAGCATCAAAACTAAAGTTTTCGGATGGTTTTGAACTGAGTTCTAATGAATTAGAGGCATCTCGCGCTGGATTTCCATATAAAATATATTTTGTTTATGACTTAAATATTGAATCAAAACAGTGCAAAATTAAAATTTATGATGGACCTATTACGGAAAACTCATTTAAGCTAGTTCCTAGTTCTTATAAAGTTTATCTAAATTATTGATGTTCTATACTATGTATAATTGGGCTAGTAATTTAATTTTTAGGGATAATTGCAATGTGGATCGTAATTTTAGAAATTAAGTAAGGATGATATTTTAAAATGGAGAAATTAAAGACTATATATCAGTGTGAAGGTTTTGGTGATTATTATAAAAGTGTGTTAAATGGTGGCAAATATGTTGATCCCGACTGTATAGATGATATCAATACACCTTATTATAATTTTTTAACAGAATTTCTAAAAAAGAGAGAGAGTGAAAGTTGTTATGAAAATAAATTCTCTTTTGTTCCTCCTAAAAATGCTAAACTAACCACTGATGATGAGAAAAACTTAAAAGACAATGACGAGTATAAAATTGTTGTGAAACAAGATGATGAGGAGTTATTCAGACTAACTTCAGATCAATTTGGTTTCTCCGGGAATGAAGGTATTTATCGGCAAACTTATGGGCATCTCAAGTATCCCTTAGCTAGAATTAATTATTTATCTAAGAGTGAATCTAACGAATCTAAAGTTGAGAGAAAGCAAGTTTTAAACATTTTAATTGATTATGTTCAAAATACCAGAACACTTGGTGGATCTTTTATTTGGCCTGTACCGAATAAAAGTGAAGGATATCGGAATAGTAAGTATAATTTAAATCGTGGGGTAGGTTCTTATATAGAAGATAGAGTGGA
>NZ_CBCPLU010000008.1:0-1507 GCF_965119495.1 Streptococcus sp. Marseille-Q7156
CGAGATTCAGAGGAAATAGAAATTTTATCCATTAAAAATACGTTTCATAAGTTACTTACTTGATATTAATAGAATTCCAATATTGTATAATTAAATCAAAGATGACACTGGGATCAGGAGGATTTATTATGGTTAATAATGTAGCTGTTAAAGTCTCAAATCTTTCAAAAGAGTTTTTGTTAGGACAAGACAAAACTGTTTCTATTTTGAAAGATATTTCTTTATCTGTCAATTATGGAGATTTTGTATCAATACTTGGTGTCAGTGGTTCTGGAAAGTCTACTTTGCTAAGTTGCTTATCAAGTTTATCTGAACCAACAAGTGGCGAAGTTGTTATCAATGGTGTAAATCCATACACCTTAAAAGAAGGGAAGCTTGCTCAATTTAGAAGGCAAGATATTGCAATAATTTTTCAAAACTATAATCTGGTACCCGCTCTACCTGTACTAGAAAATGTTACACTTCCTCTGAGACTCTCAGGAAAGAGTGTTGATAGCAATAAAGTAAAAAAAATGTTGGATAGTTTGAATTTTAAAGCAGAACTATCATCATTAGTTGCTACCTTATCAGGTGGAGAACAGCAAAAAGTGGCTATTACTCGTGCAATAATAGCTGATAGTAAAATTATTTTTGCTGATGAGCCAACAGGAGCTCTGGACAGCGTCTCAAGAAAACTTATTTTTGAAACACTTCGTAATTTAGCGAGTCAAGGAAAATGTGTTTTTATGGTTACTCATGATATTGAGTTGGCTTCAAAAACTGACAGAGCACTGATTTTAAAAGACGGAAAAATATCTCAACAAATTATTAAACCTTCAGCTGATGAGCTCTACCAAGCACTTGAAAGTAGTAAAGATTAATTTGAGGAGGATTTATTATGCTAAAATTAATCATTTACCAATTTCAGTACTCAAAAAGACAATGGTTAGGAACAATACCATTACTATTTGTATCAAGCCTGATTGTTGGAACATCTTTATTTGGTATTGCTAGTTCAATCAAGACTGCTAATATTAACGCTTCACAACTTTTTCAAATGCTAATAATTTTTGGCGGGACTACTCTATTTTTCCTTATTTCAAATAATATAAGACTGCTAATAGATATCTTTAAAAAGGATTACCAATTGTGGGCTATCTTAGGCGCAAGCAGAACTCAGCTATCTTTATTAGTATCTGGACAGTTTTATTTAATGGCAGTGATTGTTAGTAGTATTGGTACAATACTTTCATTTATCATGGCAGATAGTTACTACAAATTTTTACAAAATTTATTAGGAAGAGATGAGTTACCTGATTTAGTTATTACAGCCAACATTCAATCAATTTTATTGAGTGTTTTCATAGTCCCAACAATTGTCGGGATAGGGGCTTACTTTTATTCAAGTCGAATACTTAAAATATCATCAATATTAAAACCAAAAAAGAAAAAAAGAAAAGTTACAGTAGCTGGATTTGTTAACATCTCTGTTCGTTTATTCCTATGGTTACTATGTATAGGTTCTATT